>NZ_CP048435.1 GCF_010509075.1 Collinsella aerofaciens ATCC 25986 | reverse complement strand
CTTTTCGCCGATTTCGCCGTCCAAGCGGTCAATCTCAGCCATTTTCTCCGCGATTCGGCGGTCAATTTCCGCAGCTTGCGCCCGTTTTTCATCGACCTGCTCGGTCACGGCACCCAATTTGGCACGGGTCTCAACCCTCTGCCGCTCAAGGCCGTCCAGCTCGCGCTTGGCAGTAACCGCAATGTGCTTCGCCTTGTCCCTCGCGCCCTCAAGGGTCTCTATCTCGGACTTGAGCGCCCGTGTGGTGCCGACCTGCGCCTTGTAGGCATCAAGGCTCCTGTAGCCTTTTGCACGCAGCTCGTGGCGCATCGGGCGCTCATACCCGTAGGGCTTGGCCACCTGCTCCCAGAAGTCCTCCTGCAAGCGGCTCATCGTGCCCTGCGCGGTCACCTCCCACTTGCCCTCCGCGTTCTTTCGGCGCTTGTCTGGGGCGAACAGCTCCTTGGCGCACAGTCGGTCAAACCCCGTCTCGGCATCGTGTATCACGGGCGCGATCCAGATATGCGCGTGCGGGGTGCCCTCGTCCAGATGGATCTGGGCGGCTAGCAGGTTCTCGTATCCGTACCGAGCGCCGAACCAGTTGATGCTCCTGTCCAAGAACTCCCTCGCTGTCTTCTCGTCCAAGGCATCGTTGCTTGAGACGATGAACCCCATCGCGCGGACTTGGTTTTCCCTGACCTTCCTCTTCGTCTTGAGTTCCCCCATGCGCCGCTCGACCGCCTTCTCAAGCGGCACCGGGCGCTCATCCTCGGCGCGGCAGCGGTAGCCGATGTGCCGTCCGCTCTGGTCAACATCGTTGGCGTAGGTATGGGCGCGCCTGTCCAGCTCACGACCCACCGCGTCAAAGCTTTTCACTTGCGAGCTCTTCATTGCGATTAGTGGCGCGACCGTCATTGGTGAACCTCCGAGTTTGAAGCCTGATGGAGCGTTAGCGACATTTGGTATAGTCACGGTATACCAAACTGCGTTTGGCCGTGCAAGGGCGCTGCCCTTGACCCGCTCGGGCGTTCCCCCCGAGACCCCCCAGCCCTACTCATTCGCGGCGTCGCTCATGAGGTGCGGGCCATCGGCGCAAGCGCCGAATGAGGGGGCAAGCCCCCTCAAACTCCCCCGCTCAACCTGATTTGTCATTTGTCATTTGTCACATTATTTTTCGGACGTAGTTAGCGAAAAATAATGAGCGCGCCCCTCCGAACCGCCCCCAAATCACGCTCGATATGGGTATGGGAATCCCATCCCCAGCCCTCCCGCGCTCGCAGACTTGGGCAAGGAAAGGGTCGATGGGAGCTTGCGCTCACATCGACCCTCTTCCCAGTCTTTCTTTTGACTCGACCGCCGCGTCAATTCCGCAATCCGTGAACGAGGTCTCCGTAGATCCGCTACGCGGAACTACTCCGCCCCCGTAGTCACGCATTGCTCCATTGACCCGTCTACTCGATGCCATCCCAAAATCATCGCGCTTCGCGACCACGCTGCTGCGGCACGTGCGGTCGGTCGCGGTCCAACGCCTTCGCCACCCGCGTTACTTCCCGCGTCTGGTAGTCGAGTGAGTCTGGGTCAAACAGGGGCTTCCCCAGCTTGCGGGCTATGTCCTGCGCCAGCTCGCTCAACGTGTTCGGCACCTCGCGCAGCCGACCCAACGCCTGCTCTACTCGGCTTCGAGTATCGTTAAATCGTTCTGCAAGCTCGCGATACCTTGCTCGCAGCGCTGGCAACCCTCGCTCAATGCCTTCTGCTCTGCCGTTGCAGTCAGCAATCTGGCTTGAGAGGTCGCTAATTCGCCCTCTAAGGCCTTCAATCGCGCTTCCAAGCTCCTCTTCTCGGCTTCCATCGCTTCGAGCCTTCCAGAGCGTTCTGACGCCTTCTGAGAGGCTTGGAGTAGCGGCTTCCATCTCTTCGACTTCTTGCCGAAGACACTCCTTCCGCTTGTCGAGTTCCTTTATTTCGCGCTGGGCTTCGCGCTTCATTTCCTGCGTGGTCTTGTGGGTTCGACCGCTCCCAGTCTCACCGCGCTCCAAGCCCCATTGCTTGCCCACGCGCTCCCAGTAGCGGTTTTGGAAACCACGCAGCGCGTCCCTGCCGTCGAAGTAGTTCTTCCACGAAAGCGTGCCGTCCTTGATCGGCGTGAAGCCGAAGTGCGCGTGCGGTGTGGTCAAGGGTTTTCTTTTTTACAAGGCCAAATTGCACGGCTTGACCTGCGGTTTTCAGTCGCTATTTCTTAGTATCAAGACAATATATATGCCTTTCCTTGCCCGAAAATCCGCCTTTCCTGTGCGACGAGGGCAAGGAAAGGGTCGATGGAGCAGAGCGTCCATCGACCCTTATCCCAGTCTGGTCTTCCAATTGTCCGCCGCGTCAATTCCGCAATCCGTGAACGAGGTCTCCGTAGATCCGCTACGCGGAACTACTCCGCCCCCGTAGTCACGCATTGCTCCATTGACCCGTCTACTTTTCCGCACGCGCCTGTCTCACGTGCCTTGCGCTTGCGTTCGGCGTTCAGGTAGTTGCCGCGACAGTAGCGCTCGAGAATCGAGTTGTAGCCGACGATGATTTCTCGGTACTGCTCGGGGAACTCACGCAACGCCGCAGTCGTGAAGTCATTGATGGTCTCGAACTTCTCGACCATGATGAAGCCGACCAACTCGAAGAGCATGTCCTGCTTGTCCTTGGTCGAGAGCTGCTCAAGCTGCCCGATGTCGAAGTTGTTCCCCTCGATGCGGGCTTCGACTGGGTACAGTTCCTTGCCCTTCTTTCGGCACGATGCCGTGTCGTGGATGAGGTAGTCGTATGCGTGCCTGATGTTGTTGACTGGCTCCGCAGAGGAGCAGCACCTCTTGCCGTCCGCGCTCAAGCGGTTCAGGACGTTGATTATCGCCTTGCGGGTCGTGTTGCCGCCCCAAACCACGATGATGTGAACATGGGTCTTCCGCTGCTTGCTCTTCTGGTCATGGTCGATGTCGTGAATTGCGTAAGCGAACGGAACTTGAAGGATGTCGTCTATCTCCTCCTGCCAATCATCGAGCATGTTTTCTGGGTAGCAGATTCCCTCCCAGAGCTTTACCTTCGTCTCGCCAGCGTTTGCCGCCATGCTATAATCTCCTTGTCTCGAATGCCCCTGCTGCCGCCAAGCTTGCTGGGGCTTTTTCTTTTTTACCTGCGCTTGTAGACCTCGCGCCTATGCGCCACATCAACCACGAGAATCACGAGCCTGCCGTCATCGATGTCGCACAGAATCCGATAGTCGCCGACCCTGTAGCGCCACACGCCCGCCAGGTTCCCCGTCAGGGACTTGCCCCTGACTCTCGGGTCTTCGAGCTTCGCTATCTCGTCAAGCTCTTCGAATATCCTCGCGGCGATGCCCCTGTCCAGCTTGCGCATCGCCTTGTCAGCGTTCCTCGTGAAATCAATTCGCCAGACCACAATGCGCCCTTACCTCATCGATGCTGTAGGTCTCGAGCCTGCCTGCGCGGTAGTCCTCGATGTCCTTGAGAATCCCGTACTCGTACTCGAAACGGTCAATCGATTCTTGCAGGGCCTCGTTCACGTAGAAGCTCCTCGACCTGCCGGTCTCCTTC
This sequence comes from Collinsella aerofaciens ATCC 25986, assembly GCF_010509075.1. Lineage (NCBI taxonomy): Bacteria > Bacillati > Actinomycetota > Coriobacteriia > Coriobacteriales > Coriobacteriaceae > Collinsella > Collinsella aerofaciens. Next base: position 491 of record NZ_CP048435.1, on the reverse strand, counting down.
GCAAGCCTGCTGTAGCGCTCGTTCAGCTCGGTCGGAATCCTCATCGAAGTGACTGCGGTAGCCATAACGCACCTCCTATGATGTAATACAGGTACTACTATAACACATCACCGCGCCCGCCCGCGCGACCGCGCAGGCGCTTCGTGGCTTCGGTTCCATGCCTTCGCCACTTCCGTTGCATCCCTCGCCACCTCGTCCAGTCCGTATCCGCCGCCCCGCGCCTTCCTGGGACGCATCAGCGCCCAGATGCGGTCTCTAAGCTCCTCAATTGCCGCTCTAGCTGCTCTCGCTGCTCCTGCGCATCGAGCAGTGATTGAATCGAGGATTGTGCCGCGCTCAGCGCGCCCCGCAGCTTCCCAGCGCCCAATCTCGGCAGCGACGGGTCGAAGCTCCTCAACGTCTCGCGCAACTGCTCGCGTTCCGCGCCGAAGGGACTCCAATCGCGCGGACTCCCGCTGGATTTCATCGCCCACCTCGTTGCGAAGCTCGAG
>NZ_CP048434.1 GCF_010509075.1 Collinsella aerofaciens ATCC 25986 | reverse complement strand
TGAAGTCCATCAACGAGTATCGCAAGTCCGTCGGTCTCTCCGAACTCCAGGTCACCTATAAGCTCATTGCAGCGGCGATAGCCAACGCAAACTATTCCGATGTCAAGTTTGGACATTCCATGCAGTTCGATACGACCGAAAACCTCGCATGGAATTATGGAACCGATCCGAAACCGCAGTGGGTTGACCAAGAAAAGGCTTTCTTCGATCAGGCGGTTCAGGAGCTCTATGGCGTCACCGGTCTAACCGGTAAGGATGCCGTAGATTTCTACAAGACGCATAGCGGGATTGAATCCTATGTCAACCAGCACTTCAAGGTTGCCGGATATCCCGCAACCGTCGGTCACTACCTGCATGTCATCAGCCCCGAAATCGGCTATATGGGCATGGCAGTCTGCAGCAAGGGAACCTTGAACGGCTGGCAGACCGACAGCCTCGATACCGCAAACCTTGGTTGGGCAGGTTCAGGCTGGAACAAGAATCCCATGTCCGTCGACGAGTACGAGCAGAAGCTGACCTCCTATATCAACGGTCTCAAGAACGCCAAGAGCGCACTCGACGCAGCCAAGGCCGATCTCGCATCCAAGAAGCAGGCAGCCGCCGGCGCCGCCACAACCGTCCAGCAGAAGCAGGTCGCGGTGGATTCCGCACAGGCAGGTGTCGATGCCGCAAAGCAGGGTGTTGCCGATGCCCAGCGTGCCGTCGATGCCACCAAGGCTGATGTCGCCGCCAAGCAGCAGGGCGTCACGGATGCCCAGACCGAGCTTGATGCGGCGAAATCGGACCTCGATGCCGCCAACGCGGCAGTCGATACGGCAAAGTCGACCGTCCAGCAGAAGCAGGTCGCCTTTGATGCTGCCAACGCAGCCGTAACGACCGCACAGTCTAAGTTGGATTCCGCCAAGGCGGACACCGCTGCTAAGCAGCAGGGCGTAGACGATGCGAACGCCGACCTCGCGAAGTTCTTCCAGGACGTCGCCGACGCCAAGAAGGCGCTCGATACAGCAAAGAGCGTCCATGACGCGGCGGCAGCCGATCAGGTCGAGAAGGCGACCGTCCTCGCCGCCGCCGAGCAAAAGGCGGACGCCACCGCACGCGCCCTCGCGGATGCCCAGCGTGCCGTCGATGCCGCAAAGGCCGACATCGGCGTTGCCGCCGACAGGCTCACCGGCTCCCAGACCGATCTCGATGACGCACAGTCGAACCTCGACATTCTCACCGGCCTTGCCGCGAAGCTCGCAGAGGCACAGCAGCGCGAGCAGGATGCAGTAAAGGCCGTCAATGACACCAAGGCCGCGCTCGATGCCGCGAAGGCGGATACCATCGCCGCCGAGTCCCTGGTCTCCGCCGCCGAACAGGCGAAGGCGCAGGCAGACGCCAAGCTGTCGAAGCTGAACTCCATCGATGCCGGCGCGGCGATCGCTTCCGGCCATGATGTGAACGCGGATGACGCCCTCAACGCGCTTTTCGCCGCAGCAGTCGAGGCACGTGCCAAGGTCGCGCCCGCAAAGGCAATCCTGGACGAGAAGCAGGCCGCGGTGGACGGGCTCCAGTCCGGCTATGATGCGGCACTCGCCGCCTACGAGCAGGCGAAGTCCGACCGCATCGCGGCGGAGCAGAAGCTTTCCGATGAGATCGCACGACAGGAGGCAGAGGAGGCGGCAAAGCAGCAGGCGGCATACACCCCGAAGCACCTCGCCGGCAAGGACACCGCCCAGCCCGGCAGCCTCGCCCAGACCGGTGACCGCGCGGGACTCATCGGCGAGACGTTCGCCATCGGCGGTACCGTCCTCGTGGCAGCCGGCGTCTTCCTCGATCAAAAGAAGCGCCGCGAGCAGATGTAGTGCAAATCGCATAACGACTCGGAAAGGGGAATCTCGCAAAAGGGATTCCCCTTTTTTCGTCTCGCCAGCCACGGTTCGTTGAGGCAGCTTCAGCTTAAGGGCCACAGATTAAACCGATCTACAACTGTGACCATATGACTGTGCGCACATGTTGGCATAGTCATATGGTCACATATTTACAGCTGCGATTATGCTGCAATAACTCAACCGTTAGTGTTTATTAAACAGCCAATCGAAGCCAGGCTTGCCCAGTGTTTGGCGCATCTGCCCCACCTGAATCTCCGTCTCCACGCCATCCTTGCCGAAGACGGCGCTCATGTTCTCAGCGGTCGGGATGACAGTTTTCGCTTCGCCCGTGGTGAGGTCGAAACGTTGGCTGCTGACCTGGTTCTCAAGATGGATCTGGCCATCGAATCCAAAGACACTCTGGAGCATGGCTGCCTCCTTGCAAGAAACTGTCGCCCCAAGGATAACAGACGGGCGGGTCCGGCGCAGCATATAACGCTCGGTAATACATGACCATGTTAACGTAGTCATATGTTCACGTATTACAAGCTGGGACCTCATGGATTAGAGCTCGAGCCGCGCCCGTGCTCCTTGGCGTCTCGCGTCCGACCGTCATCAAATGGCTCAAGCCGGGCTGGCGCGATGAGTGGGATGAGGTCGTGAGGCGGATGGACGCCGGCAACGTCACACCCATCCGCCTCACGGACGACGGGATCCCGTGGACGCCGGAGGCCGTGGCCGTCGGGGCGTCCGGCGGGAAAATCATCGGGGTCGATGCGTGGGGCATGGCGAAGGTTCTTACCGGAGCCTATGGTCCCGGCTCTCCCGGTCGTATTCCTACGATATCGCCCCTAAATCACCAATGTGTCAGACAAAGAATGAGGCAATGGCTATGACCACGCCTACGGCAGATGCAACGACTACGCCTTTTTTCCTCTCCTTTAGTCCGGCGAATAGGGTTGCCGTAAAGTAAAGGGCGGAAATGCAGGCTATGGCAAGCGAAACGAGTTCCTTGGGCGGTTTCAGCAAAAGGTCGCTAGCAAAGAGTAATGCAAGCAGGGCAAAGCCGATTGTGTTCAAGTATCTCGATTGATTTTGCGACAGCATGGCAACCGCCTTTTAGAACATGTAGGTGAAAAGTCGGTACGATGTCATTGCGGTTGCAAACAAGCCGCCGCCAGGACCGGTTGTCACGAGACCGGCGATAACGCATTTTCTCGGTTTCCAGCTCATGACAGACCCCTCTCTCATGGTGCAACGCATACATTATGAGATATGCACATTATCTCGCTAATTAATTTCAATATCTATCATCCAACTAAAGAATACTGACTCGCTGGTTCAGCGACGATGCGTTTTTACCCTTGCGTTCCCACTCGCCGCGTCGGCGGTCGGAAGGGTCTCCGTCTTGCAATCAGCGACCTTGTAACCGTATCTGTCGAGCCAGGCGGCAAGCGCATCCCAATCGACGCGCTTCCAGTCGCCGCCCGGCGCGTGCTGCATCACGAGGCCTCCGGCGACAATGAGCCCGTGGATATACTCTCCTTGCAGGCCTGCGATGATTCCGCCGGTGCACACGATGCTAGGTCGCTGTGCCGGCACTGCGCAAACGTATTGGCCCTTGTGCCCCTTTTGGCAACTTTAGCATGACTATAGGTTAAACCAACCCACAGTCATGAGCACGGTAGCGTAGTACTATACTAATTACTTAACATGCTCATATATTTCTACCTGCGATTTAGAATTACTTAATGTAGTCATATGTTAGTGTGCTAATATATGACTACGCTATTCAGAAAGGGGAGAACATGGCGACGAACATCCTGCTAGTCAACCAGAAGGGCGGCGTCGGCAAGACGACGTTCGCCGACGAGATCGCCTGGGGCCTCGAGCGCCGCGGTCACAAGGTCGGTTTCGGCAACCTAGACCCACAGGGCGGCGCAAACCACGAAAAGGGGCTGCTCGACGACACGGACGCCGTGAACGTAATCGACACACCCGGATTCTTGAGCGACGACACCGCCGAATACGCCAAAAACGCTGACATCGCGATCATCCCAGTCCAGCCGGGCACACTGGGCCTGAAGCCGATGAAGAGGACCATCAAGGTCATCACCGAGGCCAATCCCGACCTGTCGTTCGCAATCATCGTCAACAACTTCGCGGCAAACCAGACGGTCGACCGTCAGTTCCTCGAACTGCTCGAAGCCGATGACTTGCCCGTGCTGGGCACCGTTCCGACCGCAGCGGCCTTCAAGCAGGGAGCGGCCCTGGGCAAGCCCGTGTACGAAATCGCGAAGAGCGGCAAGGCCGCCCAGGCAATCGAAAACATCCTGGACGAGATTGAGGAGGTCCTGTAATGGCCGGAAAGTTCAAGAAATCGACCTCCTACTTCGACGTCGCCGCGGAGAAGGCCGAGGAGAGACAGCAGAAAATCGTTGAGAGCGCATCTGAGACCCAGAGACCGGCTCCTAAGGTACGGAAAGCCGGGCGCCCCAAAAAGGGCACTGAAGGGGCATCTGAGAGGCTTGTTCAGCTGTCCGTGTACGTTCCGGAGAGTTACCGCAAGCGGTTGAAGCAAGTGGCACTCGAAGAGGACAAGTCCGTATCAGACATTGCGCGAGAGCTTTTCGACGAGTACCTTGCCGAAAAGGGGTTTTAACGACGTAGCGTTCTTGACGTTGTGACAAAATAGAAGTCCAAGAGGATCAGGACAGGGGCACCGAAAGGTGCCCCTGTCTCTTTTTAGGCCACTGAGGGCCGATTTAAGACCCGTTTTATCTATCAATGAGAAAACGGTCGAACCAAACTAATAGGACGTCTTATTTTCGATTCTATGACTTCCTGCCGCTAATTGAAGTGAGGCTGACTAAATGTCGGTATCCAGATCGACAGGAAAACGGTCTCGGTAGGTCATTGCAGAATTGCAGGTGGTTACAGCCAAGTGGGTTAGTCCGCGGGGAGCGAAGCGACGCCGGCGCTGAGGACTGGCAAGGACGCAGTGATTTTTTCAGTCAGGTCAGTTGCTTTCCTTTCCAGTGAAAAGCGAACACCCGATTTGCCTGCAACGTTTCGCTGGTCGCTAAGACCAATGGGGCCGTACCGGATCTATTGCCGGGAAAGTGCGTTACGAGTAGATCGATATTCGATTAAAGATTGGCATGGACGTGAATGAAATTTCAAATCAAAGAAAAGGTCTCTTCCCCTTTCTTTCTCTTAAAACCTCTTTAGATATTATTGGTGCCCTTTTTGGAAACTTTTGGTTGTCAAAAAGGGCACAGTTTTCGGGTTTTTGTGCCCCTTTTGGAAACTTATTGTGCCCCTTTCGGAAACTGCCAATGTCAAAAGGGGCACATGAAATTGCCGAAAAGGGCATAGGAAATTGCCGAAAAGGGCATAGCGGGGAACGCGAAAAAAGGACAAAAAAGGACAAAAATTGCCGAAAAGGGCATAGGAAATTGCCGAAAAGGGCTCAAAACAAGAACAAGAATCTGAATTTAAATAGCAAAATTGCCGAAAAGGGCATAGGAAATTGCCGAAAAGGGCATAGCGGGGGCAAATAAAAAGGACGGGCGATAAGTCGCCCGTCCTACTCAGAGGTTCCTGGAACCGCGATCCATGCATGACTGCGGATTGACGCTGTATTCGGCGGGCGCCCTTGGCGAGATGACGGTTTTCACGACGAGATTCAGGCTTGTGAGCTTTTCGAGGGAGACACGAAGTTTGCTTTTGCTGACGGCGAGCTGATCGGCGGCATTCTGAGTCGATACTCGAAACGGCTTTGATTCCTTTGCCGAGAAGAACGAAAAGATGTAGCCGAAAAGAACCTTGTCGAGAGCAGAGAGATCGGTATCGCGAATCGCCCAAAAGGGGATCCGGCAGAAAGTTCCGCGCGAAGTCCACTCGTGAAGAGCCCCGGCATCGATGAACTCGATGCCGCAGAGCTCCGCCCACCTAGTCTCATCGACCCTGTAGGTGATTTCTTCGCCATGGCCTTCTTTTTTGATTAGAGCGAAGTTTTTGAGCTTCTGCAGCCTCTTGCTGAGCGCCGAGGGAGAGATGCCCAGGGCTTCGGCAATCGTCTTGGCGTTCGAGTGGCATCCCTTCAGGGGATCCCTACGCTGGAATCCGTGGATATACGCTAGGACAAGGAGTTCGCTTAGGGATAGCTTTGCCTCGGATTTGCGAAGCGAAAGCATCGAGAGAGGGAGCGCGATGAAACGACCGCTGTCGGCCGAGCTGTCCTTGAGCCATGATTCTGCGTTTAAAGCGGAAGCGTGGCTCGATGTCATCTGTGCGTTGCCCGGCTTGGACTGGGCAAGGAGGGCTGCGAAGTCCTCCGCCGAAATCGTGTTTTTGAACGTACTTCCCCCGTTAGGAGGAGCGTCTTTTACATCCATAAGTGACCTTTCCAAGGTCACCAACATGCTTTACATGGTATAATGGTACTAACAAGTTGATGACACTTCGCTAAAAGGACCCAAGCCGCCAAGCTAAAGAGGGTCCTTTTTGCGTTATATATGTAATAGCCTACTGTTTCTGCTGATGCTGATGAAGACGAATCTCCTCCGCATTAAATAGGTTCTGAATCGCTAGCGCAACGAGTCCAGATTTCGTTAAACCGAGTTCCCGAGCCTTTGTATCCATTTGCTCGGTCAGCTCAGTTGGCAGCGTAATCATAAGCCGTTTTTTGTTAGTCGCAACGGACGTGTTGCTCATACGATGATCCTCCTTTCGGTTGAAAACAGTATATACCACTTCTAACTAAACTGTTACAGTTCTGAATGATTTAGGTATATTAGTGACTATAAAACCCTTAGTGGCTAAAAAATTGATTGCCGTTAGTTTTTTGTCTGCTATGGGTTGAGATAACCCATAGCAGACAAAAGTTGCCAAAAGGGACACAGTAAATTGCCGAAAAGGGCATAGTGGCGGCGAACGATTCAAATGAAATGGCGACTGCTGCAACGTTGCATGAATCCACTTTTGACTAAATCTAGGACCCCTCTAGAAGGTTTCTAGAGGGGTCCTAGATTTAGGGTTCACTGGTGATGGCATTCGCTAGTTCGTCGGCGAGCTTAGATATTTGCGTCGATGCATACTCGACGATCTTATCCGGCTCCCCTAAGGAGCCGTGGGTGGCAGATCGTTGCTTTGAATGGCAACGCACTAAGGCGACGGGAGTACTCGGGAGATCTGCCTGTATATTATTTATGCAGCTGATTGAATGGCGACAGGGCCGGCGACGCTGCCGGCCCTGTAACTGTCCACGCGGGACAGGCCGCGCATGTTGAGTTTAACGCGTCTCGTGACTGTTCAGATTCTGTGCACCGGGCGATTTTTTAGTCGTTTAGCTGGGCTAATGGTGGTTATTGGCTGCTGGGCTGGAGGATTTGGACTAATAGTTATTAATAGTGGCCGGACGAAGAGCTGTTCAGGCTATTAGAAGCAATAGCGAGTACGGTCTTGGCTGGAAAACAGGTCGCGAGCAGGGAAGGGCCGAGCATGTACGGACCGGCGTTGGAATTTGAGGAGATCGGCGAGGAAGTTAAGGATGAGGTTCGGCGACAAGTGATTGACAAGATCGCCGAGAGAGTCAGGGGCAAGATCAAGGCCCGTGACGAGCGCGAAGGCGATCCGTTTTGGGGTCGCGGGAATCAAGAACACCTTCGTCGAGCTGCAGAAAGGCTGGATTCCGGCGAGGGAGTGGAGCACGGATTGATTGAAGAAGAATGACGCTCTGTTAGAATCAGCAGCGCTGTCGGCAGCCCTTGTGCCGGGCAGAGCCCTCCATCCGATGGGAGGTGATGCCCATGACCGATTTCACCGAGTTCGTGAAGCTCCTGACCGCCCTGGTCTCGCTCCTCACGGCCCTTGTCGGCCTTTCCAAGGCACTCAAGCAGGGTTCGAAGCCCAAAAAGAAAGGCCACCGTCGTTAAGACGATGACCTAACTTTCTAACGCAACGGCTCTGCCCAGCTCGCTACAACTTGGGCTGCCGTCGGCACCATTCTACCCGCTTGACATTGCTGTTGTCGATGCGCCGTATTAAGAATCCACGGCAGCGCTCGTGGCGCCCGTGGTTGCAAAACAGCCCAACAAATAGCGGCTATTAGTTAGCTCGGCTGTCCAAAAGGCCTAATAGTTGCTAATAGCGGCCAGTTGGCAACGGATTTGGGCTATTAGTTCTAACAGTGCCTATACTATGACCCCACAAACGGGACAAGGTTTTCTATCCGCACGAGGTTTTAAAGTTTTAGCTGGAACAATCCGGCAGATTGGAGCACAGAACATGAGGTTCGAACGCCTCATGTCGCTCAAAATACGTCTCCTCAACTGCGCAAAGGAGAACGGTTTTTAGCGACAGGGAGACAATGGAATGATTTGGTTCACCAGTGATACGCACTTCGGGCACGAGAACGTCCTGAAGTTCACGGACCGGCCGTGGGGCACAATCCAGCAGATGAACTCGGCAATCGTCGACAGCATCAACGGCAGGGTTGCCGTGGACGACGAGCTCTACATCCTGGGGGATTTCTCATTCAAGATGACCGCCCAGGACGCCTACGGGCTGCGCAAGCGGATCGCCTGCAGGCGCATCCACCTCGTCCCGGGAAACCACGACAAGGACTGGACCCAGCCGGCGGTCGCAGGCGCGTTCACCGTGGAGCCGCCGATCTGCGTGCTCAAGATCGACGGGCAGAAGATCGTCCTGAGCCATTACCCCATGGCCGACTGGCAGGGCATGAACCATGGATCGTGGCACCTCCACGGGCACATCCACAGCAGCGGCGGCGCGTACAACGAGTTCAACCGCAAGCAGGGCCTTCTGCGCTACGACGTCGGTTGCGATGCCAACGGGCACTCCCCGGTGAGCCTCGACGAGCTGAGGGAGTGGTTCGCCGGAGTCGGCGAGCCGTGCGGCCGGGTGAAATGGCCCTGGTGGGTCAACGAGACCGGTGACAGGCAGGTCGAGCGCGAGCTGGCGGCTTACAAGCGGAAAGAGGCGATCCGATGACGGTCTATGTGACAGGCGACATCCACGGTGGACTCGACATGCAAAAGCTCCGCGACTGGGAGCTCGGCGACAGTCTTACCAGCGACGACTATCTCATCGTTGCCGGCGACTTTGGCTTTCCGTGGGACTTCTCTGCCGAGGAATGCGCCGACATCGCCTGGCTGGAGTCGCGCCCCTACACGGTGCTGTTCGTCGACGGCAACCACGAGCGCTTCGACCATTGGGCGGAGCGCCCCATGGAGCCGTGGCACGGCGGGCTGACGCAGCGCCTGTCGGATACTTCGTCCATCCGCCGCCTCATGCGCGGGGAGGTCTTCGAGCTCGACGGGAAGACGGTCTTCACCATGGGCGGTGCCACGAGCGTGGACAGGGAATACCGCGTGCCGTATTCCAGCTGGTGGCCTCAGGAGCTCCCGGACGAGCGCGATTCCGATGCCGCACGGGCAAGGCTCGACGAGGTCGGCTGGAAGGTCGACTGCGTCATCACCCATACCTGCTCGACGCGCATGCTCTCGCCGACGCTCTACCCGGACCCAGGCTGGGAACGCCCTGATGTGGACCGGCTGACCGGATTCCTCGACGAGCTCGAGGACCGCCTGGACTACAAGCGCTGGTATTACGGACATTTCCATCGCGATGCCAATCCGGACGAACGGCACACGGTGCTGTATGACCGGATCGTGAGGCTCGGGGACAAACTCCTGCCGTGGGGTGCGTACTGATGGCTATCTATGTGACGGGCGACGTGCACGGCAGGGCCGAGTACGGGTCCAGCCGGTTTGCCTTCAAGAATTGGCCGCTGGGCCGCACACTGACGCGTGATGATGTGGTAATCGTGGCCGGCGACTTCGGCTTTGTCTGGGATGGGTCCAACGCCGAGAAATACTGGCTCGACTGGCTCGAGTCGAAGCCCTGGACCACGTGCTTCGTTGACGGCAACCATGAGAACCATCACGCCCTGGCTGAGCTGCCGGTGCGGGAGTGGAACGGCGGCCTCGTCCATGAGGCGCGACCGCACGTGCTGCACCTGATGCGCGGCGAGGTGTACGACATCGCGGGGACCACGGTCCTCACCATGGGAGGTGCCGCGAGCAACGACAGACAGTATCGCAGGGAGGGGAGGAACTGGTGGCCCGAGGAGATGCCGAGCGTGGAAGAGATGGGGCACTGCCGCGCCTCGCTCGATCGCGTGGGCTGGAAGGTCGACTACGTTGTGACTCACGAGGCTCCTGCCGACCTGGCAGAGCAACTATGTCGGGAGCGCGAACGCGAGTATCTGGACGACCGGCTGCAACGATTCCTTGGCGAGCTCGACGGGCGACTCGGCTGCCGCGCCTGGTTCTTCGGCCACTACCACGGCGACGAGTGGCGTGACGCCAGGCATCGCCTTATCTACCGAGACATCGTGCCGGTCGAAGATACTGCGCCCGCTTCTAGAAACCTTCTAGAAGCGCTCTAGAAGGTTTCTAGAAGCGGGCGCCATATGGACTATTCCAATTCAAAAGCCTGGTCGAGGGAGTTCGACCCGGCACCCATCCCGTCGACTTTCACTTCGATGGGAGACATGTCGTTGAGGTCAAAAATCGACACACCGTCGCATTCGTCTCCCGGCGCAAGCTCTTGCGAAGAGAAGTGATCTTCCTGCAAATCGGCGGCAAACCCGCGAGATAGCATCTGCTTATTTTGATAAGCCGTGATGTAGCTACCAACAGCGCATGAATCTGCCGATCGGTTGTTAATGGCGTGCCAGCGAACAACGGCAACCTTCCCGCCATCGCCAGTCGAGGAATCATGCACCTCGACGCCGGTGACTGAATACTTCATCTTGCCGTAAACCCCGTCTTCCTGCGCGTTATCAGAATCGGCGACATGAACTGCCGTCTGATGATTGTCTGCCTGGCTGCACCCAGAGGTCATAACTAGGGCGGCTGCCAGAACACCCGCAGCCCCAAAGTTCCGAGCTAGGTTGATTGCCTTTTTAACAGAGAGATGCTCCATCGATTACTCCAAACTTAATTGTTTTTGAATGCCATCAGCCAAACAGCCAAGCCCCAATGAGCATGACCACTGAAACTGCCGTAAGCGAAGCCCAGACGGCATTTTGACGGGTGATGACACCGCTGATGGTGAGCGCGTTTGCGCCGGCACCATCAATGACAGTCCAGACGAGTGCCGTGACCAAAAAGACGACTAGCCCTGCCGTTATCAACTCACGGCGAGACGGCCTTAGCTTGTCGGACATATCTACACGCCCCTCGTCTGGGTCATGACCTCGACCTTGGCCTCGGCCACGGCCGCCCGCTGCTCGGAGGCGGCGAGGCGGTCCTTGAGGGCGGCGACCTCGGCCATCAGGTCACGCTGGGCGAGGAGGGAGACGTTGAGATCGGCCTGAGCCTTGGCCGCGGCGTCGACCGCGCCCCTCATGCTTTCAATTCGATCGTCTTTTGCGGCTGATTCTGCCAAGAGCTGATTGTTCTCGGAATCGAGCTTCTTGAGCTGCGAGAGGTAATCGGCGACGGTGGCGTGGAGCTCATCGTTCTCAATCTCCAAGCTCGCAGTATCCAGCTCGAATTTCTCTTTGATGGCGGCGACCTGCTCGACGCAATTAGATTTGATGCTCTGAATCTGTTCCGTTGCACTTTTCTTGGCGGCGTCGGCGTCCTCGCGGGCAGCACGAGCCTCCATCGCGGCGGCTTCGGCAGCGCCCACGATGATGCGCTTGACCCGCTCGACCGCCTCATCGAGGACGGCCGATGCGTCGAGCGCAGCCTTCACGCCGGGAGTGGCGTTAGGGTGGTAGCCGTCGACCAAGCGGGCGACGGTATCGGCCTGCGAGAGGCCAAGGCTCGTGCTGATGTCCTTTATGGCGTCACGGGTCTCCGATGAGACATTCAGACTGGTCATTTTCTTTTCGGACTGGATTTGGTTTTCGGCCATGATGCGGCACTCCAATCAACAACGGTCATGGCTCCGCCACGCCGTACGGCTGGGAACAAATACGCGGCCGCTGTTGAGTTGTGTTCGTCCTACGATCGGTGAGTTCTAAAAAGGCGTCTCAAGTCATGCGTTCACGCAGGGTTTCAGTTGGAGAAATACCGCACTCTTATATAGTAGCGCACTCCGATTTATCTTCTGACGCCCACTAACCCGCGCTCGCGGAGCACGCGGTACAGGGTCGATTTCGAGATACCTGTTGCGGCGCAGATGTCGGGAATTGGCGTCTCACGGGCGAGGTAGAGCTTCACGGCAGCGTCGGCCTTGACGTCCGCGATGCGCGGGCGGCCCCCGACGTTGCCACCGCGGCTCCGTTTGACGGCGATACCCTCGGCCTGGCGCTGCCTGATCAGGTCGCGCTCGAGCTCGGCGGTGCAGGCATGGGTGCCCAGCACGAAACGGCCGAATGCAGTATCGAGGTCAACGGGTTGCTTCAGTGATATGAGCTTCACTCCTAAGTTCCTGAACATCAGGTCATAGTTCAGCAGCTGCCTCGTCGATCTGGTCAGGCGCTCCCAGGACTCGACCACCACTTCATCGCCGCGCTTCATCTTTTTGAACAACTTTTTCTGTTGCGTGCGCTCGCCCTCGCGTGCGCCAGTCTCCTTGTCTTTGAAGATGCGCTCATAGGCCACGCCAGCGTTGACCAATGCCTCGATTTGACGGTCGAGCTTCTGGTCCTTTGTGCTCACGCGGGCATATCCATATCGTGTCATTTTTAGCCTCCTGCCTCGTAGTTTGATTTTCCCATGGGAATCAAAGGCGAGGTTTTGGCACTGGGTTTTGGCACTCGACATTCATGGCATCGAGGGTTCGATTTTCGAGTGCCCAGAGGCATACGTTTTGGGACTGGCTCCAGGACAAACGGGTATAATAAACGTACTACAATGTAATACGTTGATTGGAGCAACTATGGCCATGAGTGCCACTGCCATCAGGTTCGATGATGGCGAGAAGGACTGGATCCAGTCCTATGCGAGCGTTCTCGGCATGTCCTTTTCCGAATTCGTGAGGAACGCCGCCCTCGATAAGGTCGAGGAGGCGGCTGATATCAAGGCGTACAACGAGGCGCTGATGGAGGACGATGGCACCCGCTATTCGATGGATGACGTCATGCGTATGGCAATGGAGGCCGAGTGAGTTTCAGCGTCGAATGGTCTAAGGCGGCGACCAAGCAACTCCTCAGTATCCCGAAGAAACAGCGGCTCATAATCCTGTCCTGGGTTCAGGAGCACCTTGACGGATGTGAGGATCCGCGCCGTGCACCGAATGGAAAACAGCTTCAGGGCACCGATTCCGGTTGGCGTTGGCGCGTTGGTGTCTACCGCATCCTGGCAAGGATCGAGGACGGGAAAGCCGTCATCGAGGTCGTAAGGGTCGGCCACCGCCAGGGTGTCTACAAGAACATGCCGCGGCTATGAGCACCCCAAAGTGCCGCCACGCGGGTCAAGGCTGAAAAATCGACCTCACCAGATGCGTTTTAAGGCGCCTGAAAGCAGATGCCCCTAAGGGTATTCTAGGCATTCCTTTTCTGGGCTGTATTTGCGATTACAGCAAGCCGTCTACCTGCGACTTCGTGGAGTTTGCCGCCGCCCGAAAAAATCGTGTCTGCGCGGTGCGATACAGTAGGTTAAACGCCCCGCGAGGAAAGGAACAGCCATGAGCGACACACAGGAAATCGTTCAGCGACTCGAGCGCGAAATGGCAGACCGAGCCGTTGCGGTTGAAAGGGTAGATGCTTTCAAGGCTCAGTTCAATCAAGCAATCAAGGCCTTCATGGCCGCCGACGAGGCGGTCCGCAGCCTCAACGACCACGACAGCATCGTTGACGCCCAAATCGCAACCGTCGTCGACGAGCATCTTCGTGCTATCGACAGGCTGTGCCGTTTCGGCATCGACGGTGGTTTCGGTGAGAAACATCCGGTCAGGGAGGTTTAAATCTCCGCATGGCCATGGAGTAAAATAAAGAAGGTCGAATCCGAAGCAGTTCCCAGACAATTGGCGTCCGGCCAGACACTTCGGTTCGGCCCTTTCTTTCCAGGACTCTATAACAGCAAAGACCCTGCTAGATGGGCTTTTTTGTGGATGGGTAATTGCAACAGCTGATTGAACTGCAACGCGCTGGGGCCAATAGGGCGAGGCAAACTAGCGAGGCGTGTCGCCGCGAGTGTAATCGCCGCGGTCGACGACGCGGTCGTCCAGCTGCCTCGACACGGCGCCACCGCTGTGCGTCTGGCCCGCGGCACGACAGAAGGAGACACTGTTGGGGCCGATGGGCTAAGACCGTTGCTGACCAAGTGCCATTAGCGGCCATTGGCACATGTCAAGCCAGACTGATTCTGTGGGTATAGGGTGGCATTTCACTGAGGTTGGAAACTCCCGCAACCATTGATTAATTTCGATATGTCCGAAATTAATATTACGTACATGGGTAACAATATTACGTACATGGGTAACAAGCATATATGGGAGCTCTCAAGTAACCGAAGTAACCGATCCGGGGCAAAAAATTGGCAAGAAGGACCCCGGTGAGAAGTTTGGAGGCGAAGATGAGTACAACGAAAGACCTGTTTATTACTCGCAGGTCAATCCTGACGGCAGCCGCATTGGGCGGACTGTCACTAATCACCCCACATGGTGCATTTGCTGATGGTTACAATTCTGAAACTGTAGAATTCCTAGCATTCCCGGATCTGAGTGAATCTGATGTCGAGGCGATTGTGCGTCAACGTGCAGAGCAAGAAGCGGCCCTTATCATAGAAGAGGCGATGTCATCTGATGATGTTGAGCTCTATGCGACACGCGGTCGCCCAAGCTACAGCACCGTATACGGGAGCGTGCAAACGAAAGCCAGCGGATGGCACGACGTTGCTGGGCAGCCCCCGGGGGGCATTCACATCGACGGGAGCGGTTCTGTAAACGTCCAGCGGTATGGCGGCGGTTCGGTGAGTGTATCGGTGCCGCTCCCGAATGGTGTCGGAAGCATAGGCGTATCGATACCGCTGGCAAAGCGCGAGGCGATGGCGACTGGGTTTTCCATTGATATCGGCGGCGCTGGCTTTTGGAAAGTAACGGCGAACGTTGAACACAAGGTTCAGCCGTTTGTTGTTTATGAGACCGTCAATGGCGTCAAGAAGGTGTACAAAAAAGCAGCGACGAATAACTTCTTCCGTCTTTCCTTGGGCAAGCGAAAAGTAGGATGACATGATAGGCAAGAGCTATGCAAAGATAGCGATTGTTGGCCTTGTAATCGGTCTTGCAATGGCACTATGCGCATCATTCGCGAAGTATAGGGCCGAGCAATCGTTTATTGATGGCGCTGAAAATGGGTTTGGCATAGACGGGATGTATGTCAACGATGGCGCGACCAGGACGTCCATGGCGATTCTTGCAGGCGAAGACATGGAATGGCAAATCTGTAATGACGATGGCTCTTGTCTGAGTGGTCGTTTGGCCGCAACGAGCGATCCGAATTCGTTCGATCTTCTCGACAATGATGGAGCGAATTGCGGTTCTGTTCACCTTTCATATGCATCGCGAGATGGGATGGACGGCATCCTCTACGTCTCCCACGAAACTGACGATTTCAAGATGCGCAGAACTAACCGAGCGCCGGCTTTTATCGAGGAGTGAGAGTTCCCGTCGGCCTGCCGATCAGGCCACCGGGGTATCGAACCCCGCATCCATCCGTACACACACGGATGAATGCGGGGAGCGTCCGTATGAAGTTGATAATCGAGGAAACAAAGCCGTCCCAGGCAGGACGGCTTTGGTCTTTAAAGGCCGGGTTTTACCCTAGCCCAAAATGGCCAGAATGGTCACCAGAAGAAGAGCGACGATCATAAGACGGAGCTCGGACATAGCGACCACCTCCCCGAAAACTCGGGCAGGGCCAAGCTAGCGAGGCGGGGTACGAGCTGACTGCTTTCTGTTTAATGGCTGTCAATCTCTTCTGCCGTCTCTTTTCGCTTTTACTCAGTAGTTATAGCTAAACGAGTAATTGCACTCAATTGCAAAACTGATCAGACTGCGTTCCGACTTAAAGATTTCTGTTGTCTGGTCCATCTGCCAGATAGTCGTGGGGAACATAGTCAACGTGATGACGCTTTTCAAGTTCCTCGATAAATCGGTCGACCTTTCGAGCATTTTGGTAAACCTTTTCGAGCGTGCGGAAAACAGCTTTCTCGTTGTACGCGGGAAGACCTTGGGCGTTCACAAAATACATCAGCTGATTGAGATTCGTTCCTTCCTTCAATAACTCATGATGGAGTTTTTCAGCTTCCGCGACATTGAAATTGAATGATTCAATCTTTCCGTAGATCGCGCTGCGACGAACCAACTCGCTTACAGAGACGCCAAGCACTGCTGCCCGCTGTTCGATCGCCATTTTTTCTGGAGCGGTCAGCATCACATGAAATGAAACGTCACGTTTCTCGGCGTTCTCGGCGATGGCTTCACCGCACTCGCCAGATTTTCTTGGAGCGTGTTTGCGCTTGCAGTTGTGCAGCGCTTTATTTTTCTCGTGCTCGATTTTCTTTCCGGTCTCAAGGTCGTCGAGAGAAATCGAACGGCTAATCAAAACGGAGCGGATTAGTTCAGCTTCCGTGCAACCAGCTTCGTCGCAGAGGCGCTGAAGAATTTCTTTTTCTTCAGCGGTCAACGTCGCTTCGACTTTCTCACTTCGTCTCATTTTTATCCCTTCAGTTTCGGAGTGGCCTCCGAAACAAGATTTGGAAAAGTCCGCCGAATTTTTCTCGGAGGCGAAACCGCTTCGCGCACAAAGCGGAACGCAGCTTTGCCTGTTTTCTTTTCCCGTAGGAGGGAAAAGCAAGATCGTAAATGGCCATAGTTCATGTTTACATGTAATTATGGCCATTTACGTACATCTTGCAATCTCCGGAACGGTGATTGGGCGAAACGCAGTGTAGACGTGGAATGAGAGGCCTCATTCCAAGCGAGAGGCCTCGCGGCGTTGTAACTGCGTGAAGACCGTGAGCGGAAGCGAATTTTTAACGCGAAGGATGCTGAGTGTTAGAAATTCGCTGTAGCGAGAGCGGAGCGGTAATGCGAATGCGAGGGATGCCGAGTGTTTGCATCACCGCGCAGCGGGTTTGCGGCGCCCGCGACGCAAACCTTCGACTTTGTCGAATGTTTTTCGTAACGCCAGCGAAAAAGTTGAGGCGGCTTTCGACATTTCAATGACGCGGAGAGTCTTTGGTGAGACTCGTAGCGTTGTTGGATTGTCGAAAGGTAACGCGATTTGAATTACGGTTCGGATTAACGATTCGATTTTCATGCGGCGGCCAAGCCGCCTATGATTGCTCCCTCCGGTCGCTATCGATTTTCAATTTTGTTTTGAATCAATTTGAAATCCGAAATGAAAAACGAAACGCCCGCGCGAGTCGTTTTGACTTTTGCGCGGGCGAAATTCGAATCGGACGAAAATCAAGACGATGAGATTTTGAGTTGCGCGGTTTAGATCTCAGAAACCAGATCTAAAAAACTGCGGCGTTAATTTCACTTCGCCCACAGCATTACGGCGCGAGCACATCCAACGGAACAACTTGGACGCCGCGGTCGGTAACATAGGCTTGTGAACCAAATCCAATGATTGCAACTTTCGAAACCGGTGGGTTGTTTCCGGCGGCAACCATACGTTCCTCGACAGCAACAAGATTGTCAGATGCCTCTTCGATTTGAGCGGAGCTGAGCTTAACTTCAACTGGGATCCAGGTCCCGCCAGGAGCCGCAATGACTGCATCAACCTCTAAATCACGAGAATCATGATAGTGGTAGAGGCTCATTCCGTTTGCTCGCGCATAGACCCACAAATCATGGAGTGCCAACGATTCAAAAAGTAGTCCAAGCGTCTTGAAATCTAGCAGCAAGGTCTCCGGAGTCGCCCCGAGCGCAGCAGCCGCCAGTGACGGGTCAGCAAGATGATGCTTCTTTGATTCTCTTAAGTGCACAGGAGATCTCATTGCTGGATTCCATGCGGGAATATCGCGAACGAAGCTGACCCGAGCGAGAAGAGATATATACGATGCCGCCGTTTGTCTCGATACCTCTCCACCAAGATCAGCTACGAGCGTCTTGAGTGTCGCCAAAGTGGATTCATTGCGCGCAAGCGATTCGATAACAGCTTTGACCTTTTCAGGATCGCGTCGAGAGCCATCAACACGAGACAAATCTTCTTCGGCAACTATGCCGATATAACGTTTTGCCATCGCCGACGCAGCCAGCACATCGCGCCCGACCGCCGCGGGCCATCCGCCGCGAACAACGCACTCGGCAATCGAGGCAGAATCCAACGACCCGAAAGCGCCATTGAACTTTTCGCCAGAAATAATGCTCGACAGCTTAACCGCACCGCTAGATTTCCCAAGTTCGAAAAGCGTCATGGTATCCATGCGCAATTTAGCGAACCTTCCAGCACCACTGTGCATCGGCCGCTCATTGTCTCGCGGTGTCGCCGACCCCGTAAATATGAACTGGCCAGGCTCGCCGCCGCGGTTGTCGCACTCAAACCGTGCCGCGTCCCAAAGTTTCGGAACCTCCTGCCATTCATCGATCAGCCGCGGTACCTCGCCTGAAACGGCAAGCGCCGGGTCCGTCTCGGCACGCAAGCGATTCTCGAAGTTGCGCGACGGGTCCATGAGAAGGAGCCTGGACGCCGCACGGGTCCCGGCCGTGGTTGTCTTTCCACACCATTTCGGTCCTTCGATGAGAACGGCACCGAATATCCCTAGCATCTGGTCGAGCTCATTTTCGATAATTCGAGTGTAGTACTTTTTTGGCATATTTCTCACCATTGATTACCAGCGCGTTTAACTAAATTCACCGTTTTCATTTAACCAGATTTTGCTTTTTTGATTAACCAGATTTACGCATTTCAGTTAACGAAACAGATTAAACATGCACGAGGTGAAAATCATCTACTCAACACCACGCATGAGCTCCGAAATGGTGATTTGAAATACGTCGGCAATCTTCTTGAGATTTGAGAGGCTGACATTACGCCGCCCGACTTCAATGCTCGCGTAGTAGGAACGATCCATTTCAATCAAATTGGCGAACTGCTCCTGGCTGCACCCGAGTCCAGCGCGGAGCTCTTTGCATCTCATGCCGAATGATTTCTGAAGCGTCTTCGTATCCATGACAAAAAGGGTCATGGATTGTTGTATTTATGCCAACGGACTATATACAACAATCCCAGTTAAGGCGCATTGTTAGCGCCGGGCGATTTTAGCCGCTAATAGTCAAACTATTTTGACCAATCCCGGTCACCGAATAATGGCCACCGTGCCTCCCCGCCGCCACTACGCTGGTGGTGCCAACACGCCGGCGTTAGGAGGACCATTGAGGTGAACGAGAGACACGATGACCTACAGGAGATTATAGACGCGGCGCTCCGGGAGATGGCCGCGGAGGAGGGCGACGGGTTCGACCCGCAGGCATGCAACCTCGCGGAGTTCTGCAGGAGGACGGGGCTCACCCGCTCCCGCGCGAGGACGGTCAGGGCACACGGGTTCAGGGCCCTGCCCCACGGGAACAGCGGGAGGAGGGCCGCGCCGGGCGTGCTCGCCGGCCACACCGGCCTGGTGGACGACCTCCTGCGGAAGGGCGTCACCAACTCGCAGGTGATATTCGAGCGGCTGCTCGGCCAGGGCTACGCCGGCGACCTCACCACGGTGAAGACCTATATCGCCGCGCACCGGGACCTCGTGCCCGCGAAGAGGCGGCAGGCGGCCCCGCAGGGCTGCCGCGGCCAGCGCTTCAGGACGGCGCCCGGAGAGGCCTACCAGATGGACTGGGGCTTCGTCGCGGTCGAGCGCCCCGGCGGGGAGCGGGCGCGGATCGCCTGCTTCGCCATGGTCTGCCACCATTGCGGGGGCGCCCACGTCGAGTTCTTCCCGAACGCGCGCCAGGAGAACCTCCTCATCGGGATGCTGCACGCGTTCTCGGCGCTGGGCGTGCCCGCGACCGTGCTCACCGACAACATGAAGAGCGTGGTCGTCCGCCGCGATGCCGACGGCCGGCCCGTCTGGCAGGCCGACTACGCCGAGTTCATGGGCGTCGTCGGCTTCCGCACCAGGCTGTGCAGGCCGCGCCACCCCTATACGAAGGGCAAGGTGGAGAGGCTCGTCCGCTTCGTGAAGGGGAACTTCCTCGCGGGAAGGTCCTTTACCGACCTTGACGCCCTCAACCGGGAGGCCGCCCTCTGGTGCGCCGAGCAGGGAGGCCGCTGGCGGCGCGCGGCGGCATGCGTCCCGATGCGCGAGCACGAGGCGGCGTGCTCGGCGAACACCAGGCCGCTCGAGGTCACGGCCGAGGTCGAGCGGTACCTGTGCCCGCGCCGGAAGATCTCCTTCGACGGCTTCGTGAGCTTCGAGGGGCACCGCTACGGCGTGCCCTACTGGTACGTCCGCCGCGAGTGCAGGGTGAACCGGGAGGGGCGCGTGGTGCACATATACAGCGACGACCTCTCCCGCGAGCTCGTCGCCCACGCCGTCGGCACCGGCGCCGACAGCTGGTGCGAGGGGCAGTGGGAGACATCGCCGGCGCAGCCCGAGGAGCTGCCGACCCAGCCGGTGGGGACCGTGGTCGAGCAAATCGCCCCGCCCAGGACGAAACCCGGTTTCGAGAGGTTCGACTTCGGGAGGGCCGAATGATGGCGGGCGCGGGGGCGAGCCCCTACGAGCTCGCGAGCGACGCCGCGTCGAGGCTCGGGATCGCCGTCGGGGCGGAGGAGCTCGCGACCCTCGCCTCGGACCTCGACCTCGGCGACGGGGAGATGGCCGCCGTGGCAGCCACCTTCTCCTACCTTGCGGAGAAGAGGAGGCTCGCCTCCATCGAGACGCTGCTGAGGCTGAGCAGGCTGCCCAGGCGCGAGCCCAAGACCTTCGAGGGCTTCGACTTCTCCAGGATCCAGGGCCGGGACGCGGCCGCGCTGGGCAAGCTCCCGTCGCTGGCCGACCTCTACGCGCACCGCAACGTCGCCTTCGTCGGGCCCGGCGGCATAGGGAAGACGCACCTCGCGCAGGCCTACGGGCGCGAGTGCTGCATGCGGGGGCTCAAGACCTACTACATAAAGGCGACCGAGCTCAGGGACAGGTTCCAGAAGGCCGTCCAGCGGGGAAACACCTCGCGGGTCGTCTCCTCGCTCGTCAAGCCGTCGTGCCTCATCGTTGACGAGGTGGGGAGATGCGTCTACGACAGGCCGTGCACCGACCTGTTCTTCGATGTCGTCGACAGGCGCTACGAGAAGGAGGGGCCGAACGCGATGGTCCTCACGAGCAACATCGCCCCGAGCGGGTGGGATGAGTTCTTCACGGGCGACGACACGCTCCTCTGCGCCCTCGACAGGCTGTTCGACAAGGCGTCGGTGTTCGTGATGCGGGGCCCGAGCTACCGCGGCAGGGGGCTTGACACCTACTCGGTGGAGGCCGTCCCCCAGGCGGTGAAGGTGAGGGGGATCCAGCCCGAGGGGATGTAGGAATGCGATAGGAAAGTCATAGATGCGGGCGTGTTGGCTAAAATGGGTCGGCCGGGATTGGTCAATCTCGGCCGACTATATTTGGCTAAATTATTCCGACGCTAACAGTATAATTATCTCTATTGGAAAGCACTCTGATGCCCAGTCGGATAGGGCACGGAAAAGGAATGGAACAGTACAATGACTCAGGGAAAGCATTTCGCTGCCGGTGGCGATCACTTCGCCGCACTGCCAAACAAAAAGATTCACACTCCGAAGGGGATCGCGCGTCTGACCGTCACCGCGGCGACCATGGCCGCCATGACCGGGTCGAGCCTCATCTCACCGTTCACGGCATTCGCCCAGACCGGTGACGGGGGCACACAGCACCCCGCCGTGATGTCGCCGATCGCCGCCCACGCCGGCGCGGCATCCGGTACCGGCGCGAAATCCGCCGCACAGGCCATCGCGGACCTGCAGAGGGCAGTCGACGAGGCGAAGGCGAAGGAGGACGCCGCCAAGGCATCCTACGATGAGGCCGCCGGTCCCTACAACGAGGCGGCTTCCGCACGCGACCAGGCCAAGGCATCCTACGATTCGGCGGTCAGCGCCGGCACGGCAGCCGACCGTGCGGCGATGGACGAGTACGCCCGTCAGGTCGCGGAGGGCAAGGACGCCGCCGATGCCGCCGGCAAGGACCTCGAGCAGGCGAAGGCGGGTCTCGCAGACGCCAAGGCGGATGCGTCCGAGAAGGACGAAGCGTACCAGTCCGCCCTCAAGGCGGCCCAGGATGCCAAGGATGCCCTCGATAAGGCCAAGGCAGATGCCGTAAGCGCCACCCCGGAGGCAATCAGTGCCGCCGAGCAGGCCGTGCGCGACGCCCAGGCTGCCGTGGACAGGGCACAGGCCGGCCTCGCCAACGCCAACGCGACGCTTGCCGATGCCCAGTCCAAGCTGGTTGCGGCCCAGTCTGCAAAGGATTCCGCCGACGCCGTCCTCGCCGCAGCCCAGCAGAACAAGGACGCGGCGGATGCGAAGGCCGCAGCCGCCAGCGCCGCCTACGAGAAGGCGAAAGCAGACCTCGCCGCAGCGGAGGCAGGCACCAGCGGTCCGGAGTACGATGCGGCAAAACAGAAGGTCGCGGACGCGGAGGCAACCCTCGCCGCCGCACGAGCGGTGCAGTCCCAGTGCGAGTCCGAGCTCGAGCAGGTGCAGTCCGCTGCGGCAACGGCACAGGCCGAGCTAAATGATGCCCAGGCATCCCTCTCTGCGAAGCAGCAGGCCGCGGTCGATGCCGCGTCCGGCGTGAACGACGCCCAGTCCGCACTCGATGCCGCGAACTCCGACCTCGATGCGGCCAAGCAGGCGAACGCCGATGCCATCGCCAAGCTGGATGCCGCGAAGCAGGCTGTCAAGGACGCCGAGTCCGCCAAGGCAGCCGCCGACGTAGAGCTCGCGAACGCCAAGACCGCAAAGGATACCGCTGACGCGGCCGTGACCGCCGCCCAGCAGAAGGTCGACGAGGCACAGGCGAAACTCGACTCCGCCGACGCACAACTCAAGCAGGGAGCCATCGGCTTCTTCAAGGCCATGGGTGCCGATTCAGCCATCGAGATCATCCAGAACTGTACACACAAGGACTACACCGAGGTCGGAAACAGCCTCGATGCGACCAGTCTCGACAACATGCTCGCGGCAATCCCGTACA